>NZ_CP080520.1 GCF_019468465.1 Amycolatopsis sp. DSM 110486
TGGCTCATCCGCCAGGCACAGAGCCACCCCGTCGCCGCCACCGCCGTCTCGCTCACGGCAGCAACAGTGACGACCGCGTCCGTGCTCGTCCTGGCGCCCGCCACACCGCCGTCGCCGCCTGGTGCGTCTCCAGCGGGCCCTCAGCCAACGATGCCCCGCGCCCCCGCACCCACTACCTCCCCGACCGTGCCCGCGCCTGTGCCCGTGCCGAGTCCGACAACCACTGCGCCCCGCGTCACGAGAACGTCCACCGCCCCCGCCCCGCCGCCCACATCTCCCTCTCCGCTGGACGTCGGCGCGATCGCCAGCAGTGTTTCGACCCTGCCGTTGGGATCCGTGAGCCCGACCGGCCGAGTGAGCGCGACAGCGGCGGCACCGTTCACCTCGGCCTCGGCCTCGGTCACGGCTTCGGCCGCGCCGAACTGCGAGGTTCGGGTCGACGTCCGGGGCGTTCTACACGCCTGCGCTCCTGTCGACCGCTGAGTCCGGGGTGACGATGCTGATGCGGTTGGGGTCGAACACCCTCGGCGCGGACGGGTCGAGCGAGCTGACGACGAGCCACCGGCCGCGCAGCGCGCGGGCCAACAGCGCGCGACGCTCGGGCACAGTCGCGGCCTTCAACCGGGCACGCCACTCCTCGAGGGACTCGGCCGCCAGCTTCGGGGGCAGCTTCACCTCCGCGCTCTCCCCCAGCTCCACCAGCTGAGCACGCAACCGAGCGATCTTCTTGTCCAGAGGCGCCACGGCGGCGTCGTAGCGGGCCAAGCTCATTTCCTCGCGGCCGAGTCGTGCCGAGAGCTCGTTCGCCAGCTGCTCGGCGCGCGCCAGCTCGTCATGCACCAGCTGGCGCGCGTCGGCGGCCGCCTTGGTCGACGCCTCGATCGCAGCGGCGTGACGTGGGTCGGAGAGGATGACCGCGATCAGCTCAAGCACGTGGCCATCGAGCGCACGCTGATCGACGCTGATGCGGCCACAGCCCCCGGCATGGGCGCGTGGTTGGCACCAGTACTGCCGCCGCACCGTGCCGTCCGGGTATGGCGCCATGTTCTTCCGCGGACGGCCCGTGAGGGTGTGCTTGCACACTCCGCAGTGGACGATCCCCGAACACAGGTAGGCCTCCGACGTCGGCCGGCCGCGGCGGCGCGACGAGTACAGCGAATGCAGGTCTTCCCACGTCCCCACATCGAAGATCGGCTCGACGTCGACGAGCCGCTTCAACTCGCCGGGAACGTTCGGGTCCTCGCTGGGTTCGCGAAGCACTTCGTTTTGGTACACAGCGATTCCCGCGTTGCGTGGCCGCAACAGCAGTTGCCGAAGCGCTGTGCGCGTGAACGGCTTCCCGTTGACCGAGCGCAGCCCGGACCGGTTCCACTCGATCACGATGGCGTCTTGCGACTGGAACGCGAGCACACGCTTGGCGGCGTCAGCGAGCGCGTCGGCTTCGGATTTACGGAGCGTCTTGTTGTCCTCGTTCCACCCGAACGCTCTTTGGCTGTTGTTGGTCTCGCCCTTCAACGCCTTCAGCCGCTTGCCGCGCTTGGTCTTCGTCGAGGTGCGGTCGCTCTCGTAGGCAGCAGTGTTGAGCTGGTCCCGAAACGCCTTCTTCCCGCTCGGCGTGGTCAGGTCGTACTCGCCTTCCGAGTCGAGCACGAGCAGCCCGCGCTCGGCGGCGGAGATCAGCCGCTCGCCCTCGATCGGCCGGCGCGAGAACCGCGCCAGGTCGAACACGATCACGCCATCGCTGGCGCCGGTTTCCAGGCGCTGCATGAGTTCGTCCCAGTCGGGTCGCTTCACGCGTGGGTTCCACGCGCTCCGGCCGCGGTCGGCGTCGAGCACCTTGCCGACCTTCGCGCCGATGTCCACGAGACGGGCCTTGCAGTCGGCCACCTGCCCCTCAACCGAACGCTGCCGCTCGTCGCCGAGCCGACTCACCCTGGCGTAGACGTCGAGCACCAGGCCGTCACGCACCCGTTTCCTTGCCACCATGTACCCTCCCGTTCTAGGGTAACTTATAGCAGGTTTACCGGCGTCAACGCCAATTTAGTAACACTGGTCTGACCAGGGGAAACCTGCTGGCAACGACAGCCAGCGGGGCCGTCGCCGACCGGCGACAGTCACCCGCTCCCACCTTCGGGGGCACGAATGATCACCTACACCGAGTTCCACCAGATCGCCGTCGAGCACGGCCCGAACATCGCCGGTGCCCGTGTCCTCGAGGACGGCGTCACCGTCGAGGACACCGTCGTCTGGTGGCGCCGATACGAGGACGAGCACCCCCCGCACGTCTACTCGAGCTATTGCTGGTGCGACCCCGAGTGGAACGCCGAGGCCGGCTACATGGCGCACCGCGGCGCGCAGCCGATCCAGTTCGCCGCGCACGCCAACGACCTCGTCGACCCCGAGGGCATCCCGGCCGAGGACCACCGGTAAGCCCGCTCAGTCGGTAACGCCAATGGTGATCAACGCGACGCTTCTGGGCAGACCTCACGGAAGGCCCAGACCAGTGGACGCCACAACGAAACGCCTGACGATCATCCTCGCCACGATCTTGATCGTCGGCGTGGCGATCGTCGTCACCATCATCTCCGTCAACAACAGCAACCGCGCGGACGACAAGGCGCGCCAGGACCAACAGCAGCACCAGGAGCAGGTGGACTCGATCTACGAGCAGTGCACGCACGGCGGCACCACCGGTTGGCAGTGCTGAGCCGGCCCCAACGGCGCAACTCGACGGCCCCCGCCATCGCGAGATGGAGGGGGCCGTTTTGGTTGATCAGGCGGTCTTGAGCAAGACCATCCGCGAGGCCATGCCGTAGACGTTGCCGCGCGAAGGCTTCCCGCTCTGCTCAGCGGTCCCGCCACGCCAGCGGGGACATGGTGACGGCGGCCTCGGCGATACGTCGAGCCGTCTCGGTCGAGAGGCCCTTGCGAGCGGAGTCGATCCACCCGGCGACGCGCTCAACTCCGATATCCCGGTACTCGACGGCTTGGAGAAGCATTTCGAGCTTGTCCGCGTCCTTCGCGCACCGCGCTTCGAGCGTCTCCCTGGACTCGAATTCGTCCACCGCGGTCCGGACCACATCGCGGGAGGTGGCCGGCAGGGCGGCTGTCTGGTCGGCGGTGATCTCGCGAGGCTCGGGCTTGCTCATGTACTTGGCCGCAGTGTGCGGGATGTCCCCCGTTCGGGTCTCCTGCGTGTCGTGCCAGAGTGCCAGGAACGCGGCCCGCTCCGGACTCCCGCCTTCCTCCGCAGCGAGCAGCGCCGCGATCTGGGCGGCGCGCAAGCTGTGTTCGGCGACCGATTCGGGATCGCGGATGCCGACGTGCCACCACCCCGTGCGGCGGATGCGCTTAAGCAACCCGAGCTCGTAGCCGAACGCGGCGAGTGCGGTGGGCTCGTCTGGCATGAAGTTCTCCCTATCGGTCGGCGAGACGCAGAGCGTAGTGAAGGCCGGCGACCTGGTCACGTCCGTCACGCGTCAGCACATCGGCGGAGGTGAGCACCTCCAGCGCGCCGGCCAGTGCGTCACGCGCGGCGGAGCGTTCAGTCAGCAGAGCCGGACGGCTGGCCACGAGTGTGTGCACGGTGTGCAAGTTGAGCGGCAGGTGCGGAGAGGTCGGGTCAAGGCGGCTCACCAGGTGGTGGAACAGCCGTACGCCAGCCCACGACCTCGTGTCATCCGCGGCCATGAAGGCGTCGTCGGTCTGGTCGTCGGGGAGCTCGCCGATCCAGTGCGCCCAGTAGTTGAGGTTCGCCAGCTCGGCGCGCGAACCGGTGGTGCGCGTGACGAAGTCGTGAAGGTGGGAGCTGTCGCCGGTTGAGGCAAGCGCGACGGACGCCGAGCGAGCTTCGAGCAGGCTGGTCACGTCGCCGTCGGCGATCGGGCGGTGGCCGGCGCTTGCCCATTCGCGGCGCAGCCACTCGGCCACCTGGTCGCGCTGGTCGAAGCCGAGCAGGTACACCGCTTGTCGCCGCAGTAGCGCCGCATCGGTGTGCACGCCGCGTTCCGCGACGGTCATCAGGTGGTCAAAGAACCGGGTGCGCTCGTCGGCGCCCATCGTGGGGCCAGAGGCGACCGGACCACGGCGCGGAACCTTCGGCGTGAACACGTTCAGCTCTTGCGGCAGGTGCCCGGTGAAGGGCCACGTGATCAGGTTCGTGAGCGTCTTGCGGTGCACGTTCGCGGCCAACGGATGCAACTCGGGGTCAACCCACGAGCCTCCGGCGGCGATCCCGGTCGACAGGACGAGATCGGCCTCGACGGCCGCGCGCAGGTGCCGGCCGGTAGACGGCGGGGCTCCGAGCCGGGGCAGCCGGGCGGACAGCCGAATGAAGTCCCCCGCGGGCATCGCAGACAGTGGACGGCGCCCCGATTCCCACCCTTGGACCGTGCTCCCGTCGACCGCGAGACGTTCGGCGAGCCGCTCTTGCGTCAGCCCGGCGGACTGGCGTGCGAGCTTGAGGACGTAGCCGGTCACGATGCCCGTTGAACGGGAACCCTGACTGCCGGTCAGTGTTGCCGTTGCTCCGCTCACGGTTCGCTCCAGGTCTGGACGATTCCGGTCGAACCGCACCCGCACTCGCAGTCCGTTCTGCCTACTCCCTGGTGATCGTAGCGTCACTCCACGGTATTTCGGGATGGCTCTGAACAGCCAGAACACGACGGGAGTGACCGGTCATGACGGCGTTGATCTACATCGACCCGGCGGCGATACACCCCGTGATCAACGGCGTGTGGCACCGCACGAGCCTCGCGGCGATCCCCGCGCCCGGCGAGGGCATCACGATGCTCTGCGGCGCGACCGCGGCCGCCGAATTCGAGCCGCTCGACCAGCGCACCGCGCACGGCGTGCCGACGCAGTGCCCGTACTGCGACGTGGCGTATCGCCGCGCCCTCGGCTGGACCATCCCGCCGAACCACCCTGGCCTGCGCCGCGGGCCGCGACCGCTCCCCCGGCGGCCCTGATGGGCAAGTGGGTCCCCGATGACGGCTCGGTGGTCTATGACGGCAACCCCGAGACCGGCGACGACGAGTCGCACGCCGACGACGAATAGAACTCCCGGCCGCCCACCCGCACCGCCCGATCTCCGGCCGCCGCGTTGTGCCCCGACCCGACGCGGCGGCCGGGTTCCACCCTGCCCATTTTTCGAGAACACCGAGAGAGGAAGCAGATGGCGAGGGAACGCAATACCGCCGGGACCGGGCCGACCCGGCCGGTATCCGGTAAGGACAATCGGACGACCCGGCCGACGGAAGACAACCGCACCCCACAGCCCCGGCCGATCCAGCCGCCGCCGCCGGACGACAGGCCGAAGAAGTGACCGGGCCTGCGAACCGGCCCCGCGACCCCCGCAGCTGCCTCGCCGGGGGCCGGGAGGGCAACTGGGTGTTCGGGCCGTTGGAAAGTGGGCCGCCACGGCAGCCGACCGGGCCGACACGCCCGGGCGGTGGCTACCGGTCGAGCCGGTTCCGATGGCGTCCGGACCCGCCGGCGCCGGACGGCGAGGACTGACGGCGCAGGCACGCACGGGTTACCATCTGGTCATGCGGACAGCCCGGGAAATGGACAAGCTGGCGTCGGCATTCCTCGGTGGCGGCCAGGAGGCACGCTTCTCGGCCGCGGATCTGCGCGCCGCAGTCGGCGTGCACAACGCGCGCCTCTATCCCCTGCTGCAGACGATGCGGCAACGCGGTTGGATCACCGACGAATGGCCCAAGACCGACCCGTTTCGTCCGCACTGCTACATGCTCACCGAACGCGGCCGGGAAGAACTCTCGGACGCGTAGTGGGTCGCCGGGCCCGCCCTCAAACCACAATGAACCCCCGCCGCCCGCATCACGCAGGCGGCGGGGGTTCATTGCAGTGCGCCGAGGTGGCGCCGTCGGTACGGTTCGAGCGCGGGCCCGGCGCCACCCTCCCCCTTGGTGCGCCGGGCCCGTCCTTGATCAGCTCGGCGGGTTGTTGGGCTTCGCGCGGGCGACGGCGGTCGTGCCGAGCAGACCGCCACCGACGGCGATGATCAGCGCCGCGGTGGTGCCGTCGATGTGCACGCCGATGGCCGCCAGGACGCCGACCACGGCCGGGACGGTGAGGTAGCCCCACAGCCCGGCGATCGCCTTGCGGTAGCGGCCGGGCGCCGTACGGGCCCACGCGGTGAGCTTCTGCCAGCGCCCGGGGGTCGAGTCAGGCACGGCTGTTCACCCAGCCCTTGACCGCGCCGGTGCACTGGTAGCGGATGACCACGTGCGACTTGTTCGCGTAGTCCGCGCTCGCGCCCGCGAGGTCCCACGGGCCGGGCCGGTCCGCGTCGACCTTCCCGCCAGCCTGGACAGTCACCACGTCGCGGCCCGCCTTGCCGGGGGTATCGCCCACGAGCGAGATGCCGTCGATGGTGATCGGCTGGTCGTAGCTCGACGCCAGCCGCAGGTACCGGCCGCCGTTCACCGGAATGTGGAGCTTGCCCCACTGGCCGGGCTCGGTCGCCTCTCCGCGGTCACTGCTCATGTCCTCGTCCTCCTCTGCTACCGGGGTGATCGTGCGGGCACCGAGGTGCGCCGTGCTGTAGGACTCGTCCAGATCGATGCCGCTGGCGCTGATGCCCGCGATCGAGCCGGAAGAGCTGTATTGGTGGATGTCGTAGCGGCCGGCCGCCGCGTCCGGGCGCGCGCCGTAGCGGGCGATCCAGATCACGAGACCGGGGACGCCCCACGTGTCGGGGCGGAGCGTTTTCGCGAGCGCGTTGCTCATGTACACGCCGGGCCGGAACCCACGCGCCGCGATCCGATGGCAGAACGCCTTGCCGAATGCGGCTTTCTGGCTGTCAGGGATGTTCGGCAGCTTCGAGCCCGGCGGGTTGTCCTCGAGATCGAGCATCGGGACACAGCCGGTGGCGTCGAGCCGCAGGACCTCGCCGAGCAGGATGTCCGCCTGCGCCTCCGGGCCGGGGTCGGCCTGGACGAAGTGGTAGCCGCCGACGGGGATCCCGACGGACTTCGCGCCGTGCACCTCGTTGTCGCCGCGGCCGCCCTTCGGCATACCGCCGCCGTCGGACAGCTTCACGTAGACGAACGTGACGCCGGCCTGCTTGACCTTCGGCCAGCTGGTGACGGTCTGGAACGATCGGTAGACGTCGATGCCGAGCGCCATGCTCAACCTCCTGGGGTGGGCTCGTCGGTGGTGGGCGGCGTGCTGGATGCGGGGTCGACGCACGCCTTGCCCTGGTAGGTGGTCTGGTCCGGCGCGGTAATCACTGCGTCGCGCAGCTCGTAGCCGTCCGGGCAGGTCGGGCCGGGTTTGCCGTTCTCGCCGTTGTGCCCGTTCTCGCCGTTTATGCCGGGCTTCCCCTGGCAGTGGTCGTGGGCGTCGCAGTAGTCCGCGACCGCGGACGAGACCTGCGCGTCGGTCGGGCCGGGGCCCGGCTTGCCGTCCGCGGGCCGCGGGATGTGTGCGAGGACGGCATCGGTGAGCGCGTCGAAGTCCGGCGAGCTCCCGTTCGCGCCGCGGCATTGGTTCCGTGTCGCGCAGTAGCCGTCGACTGCCTGGCGGGCGGCCTGGCGCAGCGCTGTCGGGTCTGGTGTCGGCGCGCTGGCCTGGTCGGCTACCGGTGGCTGGTCTTTGACAGCGGCGGCCTTCGCGCATGCCGACCCGAGCGCGGCAGCGGTGGGGCCGCCCTGCGCGCACGCTTCGGCGACCTGCTCGGCGAGACTCTTCGCCTGCGACTGCAGGGCGGCGGCGTCCTGGCGCACGGCGAGTGGTGCCAGGGTCGCCCACGCCGCGCCGCCGAGGGCGGCGACGGCGAGCACGATGGCGATAAGGGAAGTCCGGTTACGACGCATCTAACTCACCGACCTTCCGCTTCGCGCGGGCTGCCGCGTCCTCCGCGCGCCAGCGCCGTTTGCGTTCGCCGTCGATCTGCTCGGCCAGCGCGTCGGCACGCTTCTCGGCGCGGTTCGCGCGGCTCTCGGCGCGGAGCCAGAGCCGGACCAGGACGATGACGACGACGAGCAGGGCGGCCGATGGGCCGGCTGACGCGAGGAGTTGGCCGATGTCGAGTGAGGCACCCACCGTCACCCCTTTCGTACTTTGTGGACGGTCACAGTGGGCCCTCGCGGACGATCGTGACGCCCGTGACTAGGTCGCTGGCGGTCTCGTGGGTGACGTTGCTCGCGACTCCGGAGTAGGCGTAGCAACGGATCTGGCCGTTGGGCGGGACCCGCTTGGTGATTGCAACCGAGGTGTTCAGACCGGTCGCGGACGACCCCACAGAACTCTTCGTCCACGTGTCGGTGGTGCCGGTGCCCACCACGAAGCAGTAGCGGTCAGCCGTTGCCGCGGTGAACCGGCACGCGAGGCTGACGGTGTAGAGCCCGCCAGCCGGGCCGACGGTGAACACCCCGGCGCTGTGGGTGATGCCCTTGATCACGGCGCCGGTGAACGGCACCCAGTTGTTGATCAGGGTCGGGGTGCCGATGAGCAGGTTCGCGACGATGGTCCACTCGCCTTGCTCGCTGCCGACGGTGATGTCGTTGAGCATGGCGGCGGTAAGGCGTTGCCCGGCGGTGAAAGCCATGGTTCTCCTATCGGCCCACGCGGGCGGGGCGGGTGAGTGCGAGCGATTCGCCGGCGGCGTGGGCCTTCACGACCCCGTTGACCGCGCGGGTGACGGTGAACGTCTGCGGTGAGCTGCTGCCGGTCACCGCGGTGACGAGGAGGTCCTCGCCGCCGACCGTGACGGGGATCGGCATCTCGGCGGCGTCGGTGGTCCAGAGCACGCCGTCGGCGATGTCCACCTGCAGGCTCGTTGCCGTGCTCGTGATGGCCGAGTGGAGCGTGGTGGCGTCGGAGTCGAGCCGGCCGAGGTCGGTGTCGTCGATCTGCGTGATGTCGTAGGGCGACTGGGGCGCACAGTTCGCCGTGATCGTGTGCTCCCATCCGTTCAGCGTCTCCGTGTAGCCGCGCACGATCTGGCGGATCTGGTGCTGGTCGAGGATGTTCTTCGGGTTGTCGATGGTGATGAGGCTGTCCTGGTCGACGGCGAGCGCGGCGAGGTCGAGCGCGCGGGACTTCTTCGCCAGGTGCGCGAGGTCGAGCTGCAGGTTGGGGAACCGCGGCTCGTCGACCGTGCCCAGGGTCAGCAGCCACGAGGCGGCGTCGGCCACCTGGTTGTCGTTCGCGAGGTTGAGCGTGGTGTCGCTGTCGTAGCGGCCGGCGCCGCCCCCGCTGATCGACGGCTCGGCCACGGCCAGCGGCCCGTCGGTGCGGACCGCCTGCGCCGAGGACCCGTTGAGCCGGGTGACGGTGACGTCGTTGCGAATGTTCTGGTCGTCCTCGACGGCGACGAACTCCGGCGCGAGCTGGCCGTCCGCGTAGTCGAGCTCAAGCGCGGGGATCGGGTTGTAGAACGTCGCGCGCGTTCGGTAGCAGAGACCGGTGTGGTTACGGGATTCCCGTAACGAGCCGCCGTCGGCGGTTGCGGCTTCGGCCATGAGGTCGAGCAGGTTGATTGGCCGCTGGATGCCGAGCGCCGCCGAGGGGATAGGGGCGGCGCCGCCAACGCCTTCGACGGCGATCGGCACACCGTTTTCCTTGCCCAGGCGCAGGAGTCGTGCGCTGCAGGTCTCGCCGGGGTACGCGGCGAGCTGGTTGGCGTTGGTGTAGATGCTGATGATGTCGGTGCGGACGGCGACGTGGCCGACCGAGATCATGCCGATCTGGCGGTAGGCGTTGACGAGCACCGCGGTCGGGGCGCCGATCTGCAGACCCGTGATCGTGAACGGGAAGCCGGTCCCCCCCGAGTCGCCCGGGATGAGCTGCGCAACTCCCACGCTGACGTCGCTGCCGGTGTTCGTGAACTGAATTGAGATCTGCTGGTGCGTGCCGTCGAGCGCCGTCAGCAGGTTTGGTGACGTGTCGATCTGGTTGCGGCTGCGGTCGTACCACACGAGCTTGAGCTTGCCGCCAGCCACGTAGACGAGGTCCAGGAACGCAGCCGTGCCGGTGGTCTGCAGCTGCAAGATGGTGCCCTGGTCCGTGGCGCCGGTGTCCGGGACGGTGAGCAGGAAGATCACCTGAACGTTGCCGGTCGCCGCGGGTACCGGGCTCACCGGTCCGGTCCAGCGCGCGAGGTTCGGCGACGCGACCGGCAGCGAGCCCGGGAAGCTGGAGTCGCTGGCGAACGTCGACGCGCCATCGCTGAGCACCATGGGCAGGCCGGTCGAGAGGCCGGACGCGATTTGCGTCGAGTTGCTGCCGTCCTCGACAGGCCAGTACGCGACGTTCGGCGGGTCGATCGTCTGGTTCGCGCGCAGGTAGGTCGACTTCAGCGGCTTCTGCCCCTGGGCGAGCCGGCGCAGGATCCCGGACGCGACGACCTGGGTATAGACGTCCTTGCCCGAGGTATCCCACGACGCCGGCCAGTCGGACACCTCGCCAGCGAACCGGTTGCTGCGCGCCTCGAAACCGCTGTAGGAGAACGTGACCGGGAGGTTGGTGTTTCCCGCCGCAACCCCGGACCGGACGCCCACCCACCCGATTCCGTTGTTCGTGCGCACGAACGGCAGGTCGGTGAACTCGACGGTCCAGGCGTAGGGCTCGAGCGCGGTGGCCGGCCAGACCTTCGCGCGGACGTTCGAGCCGTCCCGCTGGAACCGGACCTTCAGCGCTTGCCCGGTGTAGGCGAACCCAGTGTCGACGGGCCCGGCCAGCGTCCCAGTCGAGTCGTTGACTGCAACGGTGATCGTCTGCGTGGCGCTGATCGAGACGCGCGCGAGCAGGTAGTCGTTGACTGACAGGCCCGAGAGCACGAGGTTGGCGGGCTCGACAGCGCCGCCCGTCACGGTCGCGGCAGAGAGCGAGACCTGGCAGGACACGTCGACGTCGCGGTATCTGTCGGTGGCGAGGTAGCTGAGCCGGTAGCTGCTCGCGCCGGTCACCGTGTGCCGGGCCGTGCCGGGAGTCACCGACCAATCTGTGGCCGCGAGGGTGCCGATTCCGGTCGTCGACCAGACGCCTCCCACGTCCGCCGTGCCCCACCCGGTCGCGAGCGTGCGGTTGAACGCGTCCTTGGCTACGCGGATCGCGACGCGCAGCGGGGTGTTCCGGCTGAACCCGCCGTAGTACGGGCCGAGCGGGTTGCGGCTGGAGTACTTGCCCGACCGGTTGTTCAGGGTGAACGAGCACGACGAGGGCGACGAGGTGGTGCTCTGCTCGTTGGAACGCCCGCGGCTGATCCGGATGCTGTCACGCCGGTACACATCGGGCGTGATGTCGCGCCATCCACCGGCGAGGTACGCCTCGACGGCCAGATCACGAGGCGCGTAGGGGAAGTTCGCCATCAGCCCTGCCCGAAAACTTGCTGCACGTCGCCGCCCTGGACTCGCACGAACCGACGGATCATCTCGACGAAGAACTCTTCGAGCCGGCCACCGCCCGACGTGACGTGCAGCGCGAGCGGCTGGACCGGCCGTGCCGAGCTGCTCGGCGCCGTCGCTCCGGAGTGGCCTGGCGATGGGGCGGCACCGACGTGCGTGACCGGCTTCCCGGCCGATGCACCGCTGTAGAACGTCGGCGGGATCCACGAGCTGTCTGCGTGCCGCACGAGGCCGCCGGAGGCGAACCCGTCGTCGCCGTTGTTGATGGCGCGCAGCAACGGCAGGTGCTTCTGCGTCTGGCGGGCGTTGACGACGTACTCACCGTTCGACACCCGGGCGAGGATGCTGTCGGAGGTGCCGCTACCGGGGCCGTCAAGCAGCCCGCCCGGGCCGACGTCGGTGATCGAGGCGTACGCCTGGCCGCCCTTGGCGAAGCGCTGCACGCCGCCGAGGGTCACGCGGCCACCGGTCGCGACGGCGTTTTGACCGCGGCCCGCGCCGACGCTGCCGAAGCGAGTGGTCGACGAGCCGCCGTTAATCGTCTTCACGGTGATGTAGGCGACCCGACCGTTGATGTCCCGCACGATGCCGTTCACGGCGTCACGCGCGGCCTGGGTGTCCGCCTTGATGAGGATCGTCTTGCCGTTCGGCAGCCGGTACACGGCCTTCCCGGTGTTGTCGATGCCGACCGTCAGCCCGGCCGCGCGGGCGGTGGCAACGTCGAACTTCGAAATGGTGTCCTGCACCGACGCGGGCAGCCGCCCGGACATGCTGTTCGCGAGGTTCACGGTCTCGCGGTTCTGCGCGGCGAAGGCCTCGGCCGTGCGCTGAGCGTCGGACGTCGCGGTGCTGTTCGCGTAGGCCGCCTGGTACGCGGCCTGTTCCTGTGCCTGGAATGCCTGCTCGACGCGCAGCAGCGCGCTGGCCTTCTGGTCCTCGGTGGCCTTGCCGTCCGTGGACGTCTTCGTGTAGTCGGTGAGGGCCTGCTTCGTGTTGAGCACGGCGCCGCGGTAGCCCAGCTGCGCGTTCTGCTGGGTGTAGATCTCCTGCGTAGCCGCGGCCGTCGCGTCGCGGTTCTCGATCTGCGCCGCCGTCAGCTGCGTCAACGCCGACTCGGAATCGAGGTACTGCTGGTGCGCCTGCTTGTAGGCGTTGATCTGCTCGCCTACGGCGCCGGTGCCGTTGAGGAGCTGCTCGATCGCCGACTGCTGCGCGTCGCTGAACATCTCGGCCGACTCGCCGGTGCTGTCGAACGTCTTGCCGGCGGCGAGGACGTCGTCCTTCAGCTGGTCGTAGTTCTTGCCGGTCTCAAGCGACTGGTGCCCGATATCGATCAGCGCTTGCTTCTGGTCGTCGTTGACGCCCGCCTGATCGGCGATCGTCGCGAGGGTCGCCCCCGCGGCGAAGCGGAGCTTGTCGTAGGCCTGGCTGTTGCCCTGGATCGCAAGCTTTGCGGTCGCGAGGTTCTGGCCGAACGACGCGAGGTTCGCGGAGGCGTTCTTGTCGGCCAGGGCCTGAGAGTTGACCTGGTTGGTGTGGTCGCCGAGGACGCCGCTGTCCTGGCGGAGCGCGTCGGTCAGCTGCCGGACGTTCTCCTTGTGCGCCGCGGCGTACTCGGCGGCCTTCTCCTGCGCCTGCCCGAACGCGGACAGCAGGAACGAGCCCGCAGTGAGGACCAGGCCGAGCGGGTTGAGCCCGTTCGAGACGAGCGAGTTGAGGCCGGCCTTGAGCTTGCTGGAGCCGTTCTTGTCGGCGTCGTTGAGGGCGGCCTTGAACGGGCTGATCTTCTGGTCGCCGTCCTGCACGGTCTTCGCGAGCGCGTTCACGCCGAACCCGGTCTGCGTGAGGCTGGTGCCGAACAGCTTCAGCACGCTGTTCGTGGCGAACAGCGTGCCCCCGACGTTGCCGAGCGGTTGTGCCCACGCGCCGAGCCCCTGCGCGAACGCGTTCACGATGCCGAGGCCGCCCTCGATCACGCTCAGGGCACCGCTGGAGGCACCTTGGAGGGCGGGCATGCCGTTGTGCGCCAGGGTGAGGACGGTGTCCTCGGCGGTGTGCAGCGTGGCCGCGAACTTCGGGAGCACGGTGGTGCTGCCGTTCGCCAGCTCGGCGAGCAGTGAGCCCGCGAATCCCTCGAGGTCGCGCACGACCCCGCCCGTGGTGGCGATCGACTTGCCGGCGGATTCCGAGCCATCCGAGAGGTTGACGAAAAAGTCGGTGACCCCGGCGCCCGCCTGGCCGGCGAAGTCGTGCACGCCCTTGAGCGGGGCCTGGGCAGACTTGGCCGCAACCACGAGCCCTGGCATGGCGTTCTCGGCGAGGTCGGTCACCGTGCCGACGAGGTCCTCGACCGAGCCCGACGAATAGTCCATCGCGGTCTGGATCTCCGGCTGCAGCCGGTCGAAGCTCGCGACGACAGCGTCGTTGGCCTTGAGGATCGGGTCCCGCAGGCCTTGCGACATCCGCGTCACGCTCGTGAGCACGTGATCGCTGGTGTGCTCGAACGCGTCGTCGATCTGCTGGTTGCCCTTGAGCGCGGCCACGCCGAGCCCGACGAACAGCGCAGGCACGGCGGCCAGCGCGACCGAGGCGCCAACCGCGCCGACCGTCGCCGCGGCCGGGAGCCCCACTGAGAGGGCCGTGAACTTGAGCGCCTCGAACTGCGCCTGCGTCCGCTTCGCGACCTGCTCGGTGGCCTTCTCGGTCTGCTTCGAGCCCTTTTTGTAGCCCTCGGCCTGCGACTTGCCGGCCTCCTCGCCGGCCTTCTCGAACCCCTCCTTGGCCTTGGCCTCGACGTCCTTCGCGGCCTTCTCCGCCGCGGTGACGCTCTTCTTCGAGAGGGTGCCGGAGAACGAGCCCGAAAACTCGTCGCCCGCCGCGCCGCCAGCCTTCTTCGCCTTGGCCTTGACGGTGGCGAACACCTTGTCGGTGTTGTCGTCGTAGGCCTTGACGTGGATCTCGATCTCGTTCACTGCACCTCCTTTCGGGCCATGGCTTCAAGTTCGAGCATGCGGAGCAGGCCGGCGTCCTCGGCCATCAGCTGCGATGGCAGGCACCCGAAGCGGGTGCAGAGGCCGAGGACGAACTCCGCGTCGATCAGCTCGCGAGGCTTGCGGACAGGTCGTCCATCGGCATCGATTCCTCCAGCGAGGTCGCGCCAGCGTTCGACTGCTGCTCTAAAGGGGCCGGGATCGTCTGCCGAACGTTGGTCCAGGCGCGCTGGATCGCGAGGAACGTGGGGTGGTCGAGCCGCGTCACGCCGTCCGCGGTCATCGGCAGCGGGCCGTCGTCGTCCTCGGCGTTCCACTCGACGAGGAGGCCCGCGTAGAACTCGATGATCTCGTCGTTCGTGTTCAGCTCGTTGAGCTGCATGCGCTGACCGACGGTGCCCGCACGCATGCGCACGACCAGGCCCTCAAGCTCGGGGTCGTCGAACACGAGCTTGAGGGTGGTCTGGTTGACCTTGAATCCCATGTGGACAGTTCTCCTTATGACCAGGTGGGGACGGTGCCGTCGGCGAGCGCGAACGGGGCGTCGAACGTCAGCTCGCCGGAGGTGGCGCGCTTGAGGCTGTAGTCGGTGATCAGGCACTCGTTGTTCAGCGAGACCCCGCCGACGGTCATCGAGACCGTGCGCGCGACCGAGGTGGACGGCACGGTCTTGAGGACGTCGTGCGCCCGGCCGACAGCCGGGTTGAACACGCCGGTGAGCGTGCCGGAGAAGTCGGCGAGCAGCAGCAACCGCTCCATCGCCGACTTGTCGACACCGGTCACGTCCTGAGTGGCGCGCGGGGTCGCGAAGTCGAAGTTCGTGATGTCGTTGCGGATGTCCCGGACCGTGCCCGCGGCGTCGTCGACGCTGAGGGCGGTCATGCCGATGCCGGACTGCTTGGCCATGGTGTGCTCCTATCCTCGGTTGATCAGGGCGGAGAGCCGCGCCTGGTTGGTGTTCAGGTCGTCGACCCACGGATCGGGTCCGGAGTGGACGCGCCGGAACCCGGTGCCCTCGACCAGGTACAGCTCGGGCCGGTCGAGCGGGACACGGTGCGTGCGGAAGCACCGCTGCCCGGCCTCGAACGTGAACACCGTGCGCGCGGCGCCGTCGACCAGCTCGCTCGACTCGACGTGCCGCCGTGTGCGGTCGGCCCGGATGTAGGCGGCTTGCTGCTGGCCGAGCTGCGTCGTCTCGTCGACGACCGTGCGCCAGCCGTTCAGGTAGGCCGAGCACCGGTCTTCCTCGCACGTGCCGACGCGGAAATGCGTGTCGAGCGGCGAGGCGATGCGGTAGTGCTGGATCTGCACGGCGAACCCCTCAGAAGCCCGTGGCGACGTCGTTGCGGGCGACGGCAATGGCGAACTGCGCGTTGGTGAAGACGCCTGTCGTGACGACGCGGAGCCAGCGCTTGACGGTCTGGTTGCGGGCGGTCTGGATCCGCTGCGCGCCGGCGGCGGTGGCCGCGGTGAATGCGCCGCCGACGACGTCGGCCCACGCGTCCCCGACGCCGTTGTCGCTGGACTCCTGCAGCTTCACCGTGACGCTCGTGCCGGTGAGCGCGAACACGTGCAGGTAGGCCTGCAGGCCGAAATTCGCCGGCCCGGTGAACCCCGGCGCGGAACCCGGGCCCATGTCGACACCCGTGCCGTTCGAGCCCGCGGTGTCGGTGCGGATTCCCGGGGTGAGCAGCGTGCCCCACTCCAGGCCGAAGCCATTGCCGGCCGCGGACACGTCGAACGTGAGGCCGCCATCAGTGGCGCGCTTGGGGTCGTAGTTGAGCTGCTTCGCGACGAGACACGCCGCGGCGGCGCCGAGGGCCTTGCCGCGGCAGTAGGTGACGATCTGGTCCGCGGTGGGCAGCGCGGCGAGCTTCGCGTGCACACCGGTGACGAGATCAGGGTTGAAGTACGCCGTGTAGTCGATGCCGCCATCGCGCAGGCCGCCGATCCGCTCGGCCGCGCTCTTGTCGATGGCGGTCACGTCGAGGGCGGCCGGGCCGCCGCCGATCTTGCCGAGGGCGCCGATGTCGCCGGAGTAGTCGCCGCCGTGCAGGAACAGCGCGTCTCCGAGCCCGGACTGCTTGGTCATGCCGTCTGCTCCCATGCGTCGTTGATGATCACTGGCAGGACGATGTCCATCGTTCGGAACTGCCTGCCGTCCTGGTTGAGGTAGCCCGCGCGCGCGGACAGCGGGGTCCCGAACTGGCCGAGGAGGTCGACGTTGCGGACCGTGTCGTCGAGGTCGAAGTCGCCGGAGTAGGCGGCCATCAGCTGGTCGACGGCGTCGATGATCGCGATGTCGATTCCGTCCTGCGGCTGCTGCAGCGCGGGCAGGTAGACGCGCACCCAGAACTCGACGCGCACGGTCGTCGAGGCGAGGCCGGACGCGCCGGCCGCCGGGCCGATGGTCTGGGACCAGATAGCCGCGGTGAGCCCGTTGCCGGGCGCGTTGGTCGGCTCGTGCTGGTTGACGCGGTCGAAGATGCCGAGCTGCTTGGCGTGCGAGATCAGGCTGTCGAAGACGTCCGCGATTCCGAGGCTCATTCGTTCAACCTCCGCACCGCGCGCTCGACGGCGTGCGCGACCAGCCGGGGCACTTTCTCCCCCAGGCCCTGCGCGGCGCGCCGGAACGAGAAATAGCCCTTGAACCGGGTGGTCTTGTTCCTTGAGCCCACGCCTTCGAGCCACGGGCCGTAGATCACGCCGCGGTCGTGCACTATGGCGTCGTCGCCGTCGACGTCGACGGCGATCTGGGTCTCGTAGTACGGCGTGGGGTGCCGGATCGAGTGGTCGAGGTTCGCGTGGACGTCGGCCGAGCCCTGCCCGGCGACGCTCTGCACGGCGTCGTGCTTGAGGTCGCGCACGGCGGCGTCGCTGCGGCCGTCGAAGATCGGGCCCTTCAGGGTCACAGTCGCCACGTCACACCGCCCTCGTGCGGGCCTTGCGGCCGTACGCGGCGTACACCTGGCTGCGGAGGTCGGCGATGCCCTTGCCGGAGGCCTCGCGCTGGTTCTCTCCTGCGCCGACCGTGCGCCCGTACGCGGACGTCTCCTGCTGCAGGCTGGTCACGGCCTCGGCGATCGCGAGAGCCCGCACGAGCGGCGGCGGCGTCCACGCGGTCAGCGCCGCGCCGGCGCCGTGGACACCCGGGGTGGAGCCGAGTACGGCGCGCTCGACGACGAGCCGCCGCGCGGCCCACACGTGCGCGCCGGTCGTGTGCGCGGCGAGCGGCGTGCCGTCCCATGCGCGGGCGACGAGCAGCACGTCACCGGCGATGTCTTCGACGAGCATGCGTTCGGCGTCGACGAGCACGACCTCGCCCGGAGTGAACGCGTCGCCGTCCTGCACGGCGAGCGCGGTGACGTTGTTGCGGTCGGTGAGGTCGGCGGCGAGGGTCTGTCCGGTGTCGAGCTGCCGCTTGTCGATCACCACGCACCGTTCGTCGTCGACGCGGAACAGCGTGCCGACGCCGACCGCGGCGGCGTTGGTGACGTCCACTGTGGTCTGCGACGCGTCCAGGTTGGCGGCGAGCGCGCCCGCTGGGGTCTCGTCGTCGCCGTAGCCCCAAAGACCGGTGATGCTGATGGATCGCTGGTGGCTGGCGCCGGAGGTGAACGCGGAGCTGGTGCCGATGTCGATCTCGACGTGCGTGAACGGCGGCCCGCTGTTGTCGGGGCGCAGCAGCACCGCGTCGGCGGGCACCAGCTCGTCGCCGGAAACGAGGGCGTCGCACGAGATGAGGTCGTTCTGGTCGAGCCACAGCCGCCACGGGCGCGCCGTCTGCGCGTTCGGCCAGTCGAACGTGCGGGTGTCGATCTCGGGGTAGAACGTGCGATGGCACAAGGCATCGACCGCGCGGGAGCCCGCGGCGACGAGTCGGTCGACCTGCGCGTTATTGCGCGCGGTCTCCTTGAAGTCCAGGGCTGACTTCACGTCCTCCCTGGTGCAGTACCAGATGCCCATCCTGTGCCCTTGCTTCCTTGGCCGTGCCGGCCCGTGAGCCGACAGGGGTGGTGCGTGTGTTCAGTTGTCCGTGTGGCCGCTCAGCGGCGCATGCGTTCGTTCCAGCCGTCGAACGTGCAGAAGAGGACCCCGTCGGGGCCTTCGGTGAGCGGCTCACCGTCGTGGGGGCAGGCGACCGGCCGGGCGTCGTGCTCGGCGCGTGCGATCTCCTGGCGTTCCCGCAGGATGTCGACGAGCCCGTACCAGCCCCCGCTGTCGCCTGCCCCTGTCACGCCGCTACTCCTCGGCGCCGTCGGCCGGGCCGTCGTGCTCTTCGAGCCGCTCGATCAGCTCGTCCTTGTTCCCGGTCTTCGACAGGCCACGCTCGCCGAGCTCGGCCTTGAGCTGGTCGACGGTCCACGCGTCGTAGCCGTCGGCCGGCTGCTCGGCCGGGGCGGTCGACGTTCCCTCGAGGGACGCGTCGGACACTCCCCCGTGGACGGTGCTCTTCGCCATCTGCTCGTCCTCCTTGATTGGGTCGTTGGCGCCGCACTGGGGGCACCGCGGCGCACCGACGCTGTAGGCCGCGGTGCAGCCGCGGCACTCCCAGATGGCCATTAGGCGCTCAGCGCCGCGAGGTTGGCCGGCGTGCGCTGGACGGTGAGGTCGTGCACGACCGCGGTGACGAGGCCGGCCGCGCCCGCGGCGCACTTCACGTAGGCCTTGCCGTCCGGCAGCGAGGCCGCCGGAACGTGGATCGCGACCGCGCCGGAGGCGATGGTGACCGCGTTCGACGCGGCCTGCGTCGACTCGGCCCACGCGGCGGTGCCGTTCGTGGCGGTGTTCGTGACCTTGCGCGTGATGATGTTGCCCGGGGACGCGTAGGCGCCGCCGAGCGTGTCCGACACGGTCAGCGTGAACGTGTCGGCGCCGGTGCAGATGAACGTCAGGCCGGTCGCGTTCTTCATGCTGATGCCGACACCAGCTGCGATCGGAACGACGTTGAAAGCCCTGCCGAGCCCTTCCATGGTGGTTGCCTTCCTTGTAGGGGTTGATTGCTACGTCGGGGGGAGCCAGGCCGGGGGCGTTACTGCCCGGCCTGGCCGGCGACTCACCGGGCGGCGAGCTTCACGAACGGCGAGAGGGTGTTCGCGCCCTTCTTCGGGGTGATCGCGGACTGCAGCCACGGCAGGCCGTCGACGCGCTCGATGAACCGGACGCTGGTCTTGTCGTTCTGGAACTTGTAGTGCGGGCTCGACTCGGCCTGCATGGTCTGCCGGTCGCCGATCAGGTAGTAGCCGAAGTCGACGAAGTTGATGTCGCCCGCGTCGCCGACGCTCTCGGCCTTCTCGGTGAAGATGACCGGCCGGCCGAGGATCATGGCGGGCGGACCTTCGACGCCGTTGTTGAGCCAGATCGCGGAGCCGCCGGTGCCGACGTTGAGCGCCATCGTGGCCAGCTGCGGGAAGGTGTCGAGGTTCGCGATCCACACCGCGCGGCCCAGCGACGTGGGCAGCATGCGGGAGTACATCTTGACGATGTTTTCCCACTTCAACGTGTCGGCCGCCTGGCCGGACTCGGCGGTGACCGAGACCGCGGCCGCGGCGTTGAGGAAGCCCTTCGGCTCACCGACGCCGGTGCCGGAGAAGAACGCGGAGTCCTCGAACCAAGCGACGGCCTCGGGGAAGATCTGCGAGATCAGGGCCTGCAGCGAGATGCCCGAGTCCTGGAACAGCTCGTTCGGGATCTCGCTGTAGGCGGTGAGCTTCTTCGCCTCCAGCTTCACGCGGCCGAACTTCGCCGAGGACTCGACGAGCGCGGCGCCCTCCTCGGTCCAGTAGGCGGTCATGCCGCCGTAGACCGAGCTGGCGTTGCTGGTCGAGTCGATCGTCGGGAACGGGACGGTGAGGCTGTCCATCGGGATCACGCGGGCCCGGGAGCGGACGATCGCGGACTCCAGCGACACGCGCAGCAGCTCGGCGCGCAGCACCTCCGGCACAAGGAACCCACCGTCGGCGGGGATCGTCGAGCCGAAGCTGTTGCGGATGTCGTGGAGCTTCGCCTGCATGCCGAGAGCGTGCGGTGTGCTGGCGCGGTGCCAGGTCGCGCGCATGAAGTCGGCCCAGTTGTCGACGACCCCGTCGACCTTCGCGCCGGGCGCCTTCGCGTTGTACTGCGCCGCGTGCTGGCGGTTCGGTGAGGTCTCCGGCGACAGGTTGAGGTTCTTGAGCTGCTTGGCGCCGTTCTCCTTCAGCCACTCGGCGAGGACGCGCTGAGTCTCGGCCTTGACCTGCTTGCCGATCTCGTCGTCCTTGTTCATCACCGTGCGGCCGTAGTTGGCGACGAACTCGCCGAACTTCGCGGTGTCCTTGAGCAGGTCCTGCATCTTGGCCGAGTCGGCGAGCATCTCCTCCAGCTCGGCAGCGTTGGTCGGGATCGTGGGTGCGGTCAACGGACTGCCCTCCTGGTGGTGGTGACTGCTTCGCGCATGGCCGCGCGGAAGACGTCTGCGGGAAACGGAACGGCCACCGGCGCGGGTGCCGGGGGTTCGGGTGGCGTCGGCTCGGCGGCCGTCGCGGTGGGGGCCGGTGCGGCAATGCGCCCGGCGTACTGGAACACGGTCAGGTCGAACGAGGCGGCCGCGGGCGCGCTGTCGTCGGTCTGGTCGCGGCGCTTCGGCGCGAGGACCTCATCGGCGAGCCCGGCGGCGACGGCTTCCGTTGGCGTGTACCAGGTTTCGGCGAGCATCGCGGCCCGCCACTGCCCAGCGTCGCCGCCTGCGTGGTCGGCGTAGACCTGCGCGATGGTGGCCGAGATGCTGTCGAGCACGTCGACCATCGCGCGCATCTCCCCCGCGTTGCCGATGCACAGGCCGGACGCGTCGTGGATCATCAGCTGCGAGGCGGACATCATGCGGACGGAGTCGCCGGCCATCGCGATCACCGAGGCGGCCGAGGCGGCGAGGCCTTCGACGGTGACCGTGACGTTCCCGTCGATGTTCGCCAGCATGTTGAAGATCGCGAACCCGTCGAACACGTCGCCGCCCGGGGAGTTGACGCGGACGTGGAGGTCACCGCGGTGCCCGTCGAGCTGTGCGGCGACGTCGGCGGCCATCACGCCCCAGAAACCGATCTCGTCGTAGACGTACAGCTCGTCTGCGGCGTCCTCGACGCGCATCAGCTTCAGCCCGGGCTCGCGCTTGAGCTGGGGCCGGGGCCGTTCGTTGCGGGCGTTGAGCAGGTCGTGCACGCGGCCGACGAGGCGGGCGTCGACGTCCATCAGGCACCTCCATCGGTGGTCTTGGGGCGCCAGACGCCGACGATGGTGCCGCGGCAGCGCCAGCGGCCCTTACAGTCGATGTAGCCGCCGGTCGGGTAGAGCTTGAACACCGCGGTCAGGTCATCGGTGGTGGCGATCCACCGGCCGTGGACCTCGCGGCACGGGCCGCACGTGTTGCTGTCCATCTGCTCCGACGCGTAGAGCGCGCCGACCGGGCCATGCCGCAAGGTCTGCTGCCGGGCCTGGTTCTGCGCGTCGGTGAGCGCAGCGCCGAGCGCCTGGCGCGCGCCGGCGTCGGACAGCTCAGTCAGCTGCGCGCGGACGTGCTCAACGACGTCGTCGTCCGGGACACCGGGGGCACGGACCCGCGCGGCTTCACGCCCGGCGGTCAGGGCGTACCGCTGGCCCTCGAACGCGGCGGTCTCGCGCGCGGCCGCGGCGAGATCGGCCGCGGTCGGCCACACCGGCGAGAGCGTGACGTCCTGCGCGGCGGCTTCGGTGACGGCGTGCCCGGCAGCGGTCTCGCCAAGCTCGGCCATCGCGTGCGCCAGGCGGGAAGCGGCGTCGCTCGTGTCGACGGTGAGCGAGGCGAGCGCGCCGCCGTCGCCGCGGAGCACGGCCCGAATCTGCTCGAGCAACTGGTCCACCCACGCGCCGACGACGCTGGACTGCCACGTCTCCAGCAGCGCCGTCAGCGCGCGCTCCCACGCGGACTGGACGGGGGTGAGGTCGATCGCGTCGACGGTGTCCCGGTCGATCTCCGGCCAGCCCTCGGGCGGCGTGCCGAGCGGCGGGGCGTTCCGGACTCGGCGGGTGCCGAGCGCGGCCGCGAGGTCGTCGGCGAGCTGCTGGCCGTCGCCCTCCATGTGGATGTTCAGCTGCAGCCGGTTGGCCGGCGGCTCGGTCACGGTCGGCGGGTCGGCCGGCGCGGGCGGCTGAGGTGCGCCCGGCACGGCCGGAACCGGAGCCGTGCCGGGCGCGGGCTGCGGTTCGGGCTTCTCCCACACCAGCCCGTCCGGCAGTTCGAGGGCGTCCTGAACGGACTCGCCGGTGAACCCGGCGTCGATGAACGTCTTCGCCGCGGTGGAGCGTGCGGTGAGGCGTGCGTCTTCGGCGGCCAGGTCCTCGGGGACGGGGCTGTCGTAGTCGAATTCGTAGCCCTCGCCGACGTCGCCGTACATCGGCAGCAGCTGGTGGTTGAGGGCGTCGCGCCAGTCGTCCAGCCGGGGCACGGTGAGCCACTCGGCGAACATCGTGTTGCCCTCTTCGCTGTTCGCCTTGTTCGCGTCCTCGACAACGCCGAGCATCGACTTGGGGAACCCGAACGCTTCGAGGATCTGGTCGCGGGTCGCGGTGCGCAGCTCGACGAACTGCATGTCCTTTTGCGAGATCTTCCGGTCGATCCACTGGCCTTGCTCCAGGATCGCGACACGGTGGGCCTTGGAGACGCCCTTGTGCTGCTCGTTCCAGCGGTCGCGCAGCTCGTCGAACTCCGGGTCCGACAGGCGCTTGTCGACCTGGATGATGCCGCCGGGCTCCGCGGAGTTGAGGAAGAACGAGCGGTTCCACTCGGCGCTGTACCGCGCCGAGTCGAGGTCGGCGAGGATGGCCTGCACGGCGCCCATGCCTCGGTAGGGGTCGAGCGGGTGCGGCTGCAGGAGCGGGATCACGTCGTCGACGTCGAGCGGGACCTGCTCGCCGTCCGGGGCGGTGTAGATGTAGCCGGCGAGGAACGTGTCGGGGTCCGGCACGGGGGTCATGCGGTCGGGGCGGACGTGCCACATGTCGATGGGCAGTCCGCCCATGCGGCGTACGACGATCCAGCCCTCGCCGACGAGGTCTTTGTGCTGCTGAACGGCGCGCTTGAACCGGTTCTCGTTGAAGAACTTGTTCGGCTTGCGCCACAGGTCGAGCGCGGGGTGGCTGGTCACCTCGACGCGGTCCTCGTCCTTGCCGGACTTCGCCTTGCGGTAGAGGTGCCACGTCGCTTTCGCGACCGCGCCGCCGATGCGCTCCTGGATGCCGAACAGCGTGCCGTTCGCGCCCGGGGCGGCCAGCTGCTGCTCGCGCTCGCGGGACATGCCCCACGGCAGGGACCAGCGCGCGGAGCGGCTGGTGTACGGGATGGGCGGCTCGCCGGCCACGGCGGCCGGCGCTCGGTTGACGAGCCCGCCGAGGAGGCTAGCCACGTTGCGCCCGGCGCTCGATGTCCAGGCGCAGCTCGACGACGATGCAGGACACGCCGATGGCAGCCCATCCAGCGATCGGGGCCCACAGGAACGCGGCGACGCACAGGAACGCGAGGCCGAGGATTACCCAGAACGCGGGTGCGACGTAGGCCAGCACAGGGCGGAGCGCGGCACCGAGGCTGGTCAGCATGATCGGAACAATACCTGCACACCTGCACAGGTGAACAGATATGCATGGTTCGAGGTGCGCGAGCGTGTCGCCACGCACCTCGAACCGCTACAGCCAGCGCACCCGCGGCCGCCCGGCCAGGTCCAGCTCAGCGACGACGTATCGCATGGTGTCGTCGGCGTCGTCGAGGATCTTCAGCGGCTGGTCCTTCGGCTTGCGCCCGTCCGCGGTGTCCCACACGTAGCCCGGGATCTCGTCCTCCAGGCACGTCGGGTGCTCGGCGTCGACCAGGTCCTGATCGCGCTCGAGCAGGCTGTCGCGCAGCAGCTGCAGCCGCGGCCGGCCGTCGGCCTGGACCACGAGCCGTGCGGCTACGGCCTGAATGCCGTCGGAGACGGTCTTCTTCGCTGGCGAGGTGGAGAGGCCGAGGTGGCGTTCGAGCGTGGCGCGGTCTTCGGCGTCGTGGTCGCAGATCACCGCGCGGGGCCGCGGCTCTGTCCACTCGCGACGGCCTGCAGCGAGCGAGGCCAGGATCTCGTTCGCGTGTCCGTCGGCGCCCTCGTCCTCCTGTTCGGGGAGCAGGCGCGTGACGGCGCGCAGCATCGTGCGCGCGTGGTCCTCGACCAGCCGTTTGGTGTGCAGGATCTCCCGGTAGAGGTAGAGGCGGCCGTCGGGGTCCTCGGCCCACCACTGCGCGGCGAAGGGGTGGACGAAGCCGAAGTCGACCGCCCAGTAGCGGGTCCAGTCCTCGGGGATGTCGAAGCGGTCGACGACGTGCACGGCGCGGTCGAACCCGTCGTAGATCACGCCCTCGGCCGACACCCACTTGCCGTGGCGGAGCCGGAGCTTGCGCAGGCCGGTGAGGCGGTCGAGCTTGCCCTCGATGTAGTCGCGGCCGGCCTCGGTCATCTGGCCGTCCTCGTCGACGTAGACGGGGTTGTCCTCGTGCCGCGACTCCAGCATGACCGTGGTTCCGTCGAGGCACCTCCGGTTGAGCCAGTGGGTCTCTTTGTCGGGGTTGGTGTCGGCGAGCAGCTGCTGGAACGAGAGGCGCCCGTTGCGGAGCCGGGTGGTCAACGCCTCCCAATCGTCTTTGGTCAGCTCGATGGCTTCCTGCACGTAGATCAGGTCGTATTCGGTGGACATGTGCTTGCTGGCCTTGTCCATTCCGCCGACGACCAGGACGGAGCCGTTCGCGTACTTCCAGGCCGGGGGTTCCCGTTGCGAGCCGCCGAACCACGTCACGTGCCCGGCGGTGATGGATTCCTTCGCGACGTGCTCTTGGTAGGTCACGAGTCCGGAGCTGGTCATGGACGCCAGCGTCTTGCGGACCATGAGCGCGCGGACACCGGGCGTCTTGAGGCACGCGAAGTGCAGCTTCTCCAGACACGCTCGGGACTTGCCGGTCCCGGCCGGCCCGGACATGAGCACCTCTGACTCGCGGCGCGTCATGATCTCGCGAGCAGCGCCACGCGGGCGGTAGACGTGCCGGATCACGGGCGCAGTCACGCGAGCGCTCCTGTTTCGGGGCCAGGGGGCCGATTGCCGACGCGCCGCCACCGACCGCCGTAGAGGTCCCGGAACACGATCTCCGCTTCCATCATGTCGAGCTGCCGCATTTCGTCCGAGATCGCGATTTGGACGTCGCCGGGCAACCTGTAGAGCGGGGGTTCCCATACCTCGCCGGGCAGCAGCACGGATTTTGACATGCCAATGCGGAGGGAATAGGGCGCCGAGGCGTTGAGCCCGCGCAGGGTCAACAGCTCGACATCGACGACAGGGTCGGTGCCGCGATTGGTAACCACCAGGTGCCATTTCGAGTTGAGTCCTTCTACGACCTCATCCCACTGACCGCTGATGTAGTAGGGGTGCAGGCGCACCCGTTCCGCTTCGCGTGCTCGCTCCCGCCGGGTTTCCGCACCGGCAATCCGAAGTGCGGCCACCACCGCGGCGAGCGAGCCGAGGCCGCCGACCCACTGGCCGAGGCCGGCCCAGTCGTCGGTGCCGAGCCAGAAGCGGGTGCCGACGGTCACGGCGACGGCGGCGACACTGCCAGCGACGGCCCAAGTTCTCGCTCGGCTCACGGATTCGGCTCCTCGTCGGGGATCGGTGTGCAGGCTGAGGCGATCACGCCGTGCTCCATGACGGAGTCCTCGCCGTTCACGCGGACCACGTAGTAGCGATGGCTCGCCACCTCGGGCACCAGCTCGACGTACTCGGGCGGGTAGTGGTGGTCGGCGACGATCTCCCAGACGGTGCCGAAGAGGTTGCTGCGCAGCTTCTGGCCGACGCGGAAACGCTCCTCGTTCGGGCGGGTCACGGGCGCCACTCCTCTCGGTAGTCCGGGTGGCCGGAGTACGGCAGGGCGAGCAGGCGCAGCGTCTCGCACGGGTAGAAGTCGCCGCCGTTTGGCGGTTCCGGCACGTAATCCCACTTGCCCGTCGCATCCTTGACCATGGGCCACTCGTTCGGCCCGCAGGTATCGCAGACGTAGACCTTGTTGTCCGTGACAGGTGCCCGGAGCGAGCCGCCTATCGGGTGCAGCTCAATGATCCGCCGTTTGGCGGCGACCTCGGCGAACAGCAGACTGCCGAACGCGGCGAGCTCGCGCAGCGCCTCGTTCTCAATCACCAACTCACTCCACCGCTCGGAGAGGTTGCGCTTTAACACGAACAGCCGACTGGCGTGAGCTGTATCTTCGTCGAGTCGCGCGCGGAGGAACACGATCAGGTCATCCATCACGGCCTCCAAGGCCAGTAGAGGCCGATGTCTTCGATCATGCGCAGCCCGGCGACGATTCCCTCGCGGATCGGACGCAGGAGCGCGATCAGGTCATCCACGGTCGGCCTCCTTCGTGGGCTTGGGGCCGGGTTTGGCCGGCGCGGCGCCGGCTTCGCGGCCGATGCGGCGGACGTAGGCAGCGCTGTAGGGCGCACGCTCGGCGACCTCCCCCGGGCTGTCGCCGGCCTTCAAGGCGCCGGCGACTGCTTCATTGACGGCCTCGCGCGCGATCTCGTGCGCGTCTTCGGTGGCCTTGAAGATCGCCGCGGCGCCGGCCACCCGGTCCAGTGTGCTGCCGGCG